>NZ_VPDL01000051.1:0-5406 GCF_013417705.1 Acinetobacter sp. YH12235
TCCCGAACTCAGAAGTGAAACCTCTTAGCGCTGATGGTAGTGTGGGGTCTCCCATGTGAGAGTAAGTCATCGCCAGCTCATTATTCCAAAAGCCCTCTGCTCACGCAGGGGGCTTTTTTTATGCGTGAGATTTCTAGGAAAAGAAGTAAATAACCTCCTAATTGTGCCTAGATAATAAAAATATAAATAACGTGAAAAGTATAATTAATCAACTTCGTCTTATTTTCTTATTGGTCTGTCTAAAAAATATTCGATCTACGACTTTAGCCTAAATTTTATTAAAAAAATCTAACTTGGTAAGTTTTGCAGTAGACAAGGTTTAAAGAATCATCCATTTTATATACAAAAGTGAATGAACGTTCATTTTTTTATAGAATAAAAAAGCTCACAATTGGAGGTGAGGAAAAATGACAGCAACAACAGTGAATGTGAATGCTGTAGTGGATGAAGCAAAGTTTAAACCTTTTCATTTGAAGATCGTACTTTGGTGCGTATTTGTCGTTATTTTTGACGGTTATGATCTGGCAATCAACGGTGTTGCTTTACCCCTACTGATGCAAGAATGGAATATGACGGCAGTTCAGGCCGGAATGCTTGCAAGTACCGCTCTGGCCGGCATGATGTTTGGTGCCATGCTCTTCGGTATGCTGGCAGATAAAATTGGACGAAAAAATGTCATCCTGATTTGTGTGACCTTATTCAGTGGATTTACGTTCTGGGGCGGTTTTGCCTCTGGTCCGACTGAATTTGGCATCCTGCGTTTTATTGCAGGCTTAGGTATTGGTGGTGTTTTACCGAATCTGGTCGCATTAACTTCTGAATATGCGCCACAAAAAATGCGTAGTACCTTAGTCACTACCATGTTTAGTGGTTATGCAGTTGGCGGGATTATGGCGGCGTTATTAGGTGCCTGGTTTACCCCAAGTTTTGGTTGGGAAATCATGTTCTATATCGCAGGTATTCCATTATTGGTGCTACCTATACTGTATTTGTATTTACCGGAATCTTTAACTTTCCTGGTAAAGAAACAGCAAAATGAAAAGGCCAGCAAAATTGTTCAACAGATCAGTCCTGAGCAAAATGTCACTGCAAGTACCCAGTTTGTACTGAATGAAGTGCATGCACCCGATGCTTCAATTGCTGCTTTATTTAAGCAGGGCCGTAGCATGAGTACCTTATTATTCTGGTGCTGCTTCTTTATGTGTCTGCTTATGGTCTACGCATTGGGTAGCTGGTTACCAAAACTGATGATGGCAGCGGGTTATTCTCTGGGTAACAGTTTGATGTTCCTGATGGCCATGAATATTGGTGCAGTGGTTGGAACTATTGGTGGTGGTATTCTGGCGGATCGTTTCCATCTGAAACCGGTCATTATTGGCATGTTCCTGTTGGGTGCAGTTTCATTAGTTGGATTAGGCTTTAACTCTCCACAAGCTGTGATCTATCTGTTAGTCGCTGCTGCAGGTGCTTCGGCAATTGGTAGTAGTATTCTGCTCTATAGTTTCGTGGCTCAGTACTATCCATTGGCAATCCGCTCTACCGGTATTGGTTGTGCGTCCGCAGTCGGTCGGGTAGGGGCAATCGTTGGTCCAATTATTATTGGATTCCTGTTGGGTATGGAGCTGCCACATAAAATGAATTTCTTGGCTGTTGCGATTCCAGCCATTATCGGCGCGATTTCAGTGGCGATGATTGTACGTAAAGATCTGAATGCAGAACGAAATGCTGAGACCTCACTGGCGAAACAGAAGCTGAATTCTATTAAAACCTAGTCACTTTTTGCCAATCCACTTGCTATAAATCTGAATTGAGTCAAAAGATCCCTTTCATAAGAAAGGGATTTTTTGTTTAAAGTATAAAAATCATTCATAAAAAATTGAATAAATCAAAAAATCATTGGTCTATAGACTATTTATATAAGCATTTTAATGAGAATAATAAATGTCTAATTATTCAATTATTTAGTTTTATAAAAATGTGATAAATCACACAAATAGCCGCTATTTTATGGCTGAAATTGCTCCATCATTTGGTCTTATTGTGCACTAAATCTCACTTGCGTATATTGCTAAAACTTGAATATTCCCCCGGATATTCAAAAGGATTTTATGGACAAGTACTCATGGGAGATGAGAACGATGACAACGGAAACAGTAGATATAAATTCTGTAGTCGATAATGCGAAATTTACGCCTTTTCACTTCAATGTAGTTGCTTGGTGTTTACTCATTATCTTGTTTGACGGCTACGATTTAGCAATCAATGGTGTTGTTTTACCTTTATTAATGCAGGACTGGGGCTTAAGTGCCGTTCAAGCGGGAATGCTTGCCAGTACTGCACTTGCCGGCATGATGTTTGGCGCGATGATCTTTGGTTCTCTGGCAGATAAAATTGGCCGTAAAAAAGTGATCATGATCTGTATTGTGTTATTCAGTGGCCTAACCTTTGCCGGTGGTTTTGCTTCAAACCCGACTGAGTTCGGAATTTTACGTTTCCTTGCCGGTCTGGGCATTGGTGGTGTTATGCCAAACCTGGTGGCACTAACCTCTGAATATGCACCACAAAAAATGCGTAGTACCTTAGTAACCACTATGTTTAGTGGTTATGCGGTAGGTGGTGTGATGGCTGCCTTATTGGGTTCATGGTTTACCCCAAGTTTTGGTTGGCAAATCATGTTCTTTATCGCAGGTATTCCATTATTTTTATTGCCTGTGATCTGGAAATTCCTGCCGGAATCTTTAGCCTTTATCGTCAAAGACAACAAACAGGAAAAAGCACGTCAAATAGTACGTCGTTTGGCTCCAAATCTAAGTGTTACAGAGAATACAACCTTTAAACTGCCACAGGAAAATGTACCTGAAGCAGCAAACGTGGTGAGCCTGTTCCGTCGTGGCCGTGCGGTAAATACCTTATTGTTCTGGGTTGCTTTCTTCACTTGTCTATTAACCATGTATGCGCTGAGCAGCTGGTTACCGAAGCTGATGATGGCAGCGGGCTACTCAATGGACAACAGCCTGATGTTTATGATGGCCATGAACGTAGGTGCAGTGGTTGGTATTGTGGGCGGTGGTATTTTGGCTGACCGTTTCCACCTGAAACCGGTATTGATGTTCCTCGGTATGATGGGTGCGATTGTGATGAGCTCAATGGGCTTTGCATCTAACCAGTTCCTGCTTTACATCCTGGTGTTTTTGGCAGGTGCAGCGTCAATCGGTTCGCAAATGTTGCTATACAGTTATGTTGCACAATTCTACCCGTTGGCAGTACGTTCAACAGGTATTGGCTGGTCATCTGCGATTGGTCGTATGGGTGCGATTGTTGGCCCGATCCTGATCGGTGGCTTACTGGGTATGAATCTGCCTGCACACTTTAACTTTATGGCAGTCGGTTTACCGGTACTGATTACAGCGATTGCAGTTGCTTTAATCATGCATGATGATGAATCTGAAAAGATTAGTTCAGCAGATACCGTTGCAGCAAAGGCTTAAAACTTGGTTTGAAATAAGAAGCCTCCGAAAGGGGGCTTTTTTATGTAATGTATACGATTTAGAATGATATAAGTATTTTAAATTTAATAAATTTTATGAATAGAATTGAAAAAATAACACTACAACAAATGATTGACTCACTATTTAAACCACAAGCATTCGTTAAGATAAATGGCTTTGATGATATAAAAAATCTTGATGATCATCTTGGACAAGAGCTAACTTTATCTAAAGAAAAAACAATTTTTATGACAACTGATACAAGAGAGATTTTAAGATCACTTACTAGTAAATTAATTATTTATTACAACTTTGAAAATTATATAACTTTCTCTGAACTTTTCTTAATTTTAAAAAAAGTATATGCAGACTATATTTTAAATGAAAAACCTCTAGAAAATATGTTAGATGATGTCTATAAGCTATCAAAGAAAGAAATAAGAATATTTAATAATATTAACTGTTGTGAAGGCATAAAGCTTAAAGACATAGAACAATTAAATTTTGGAAAATACAAAATAATTTCTCCCGATTTATCAATATTTGTTAAGGCATATGGAAAAGATGAGACTAACTTTTATGACATGATGAAGAATTATTTGTGGATTTATGGAAGTGAAAAAGGGAGTAAGAAACAAGCAGAGCAAAAATTTGATTACAAGGCCAATTTAATTACTAGCTTTTTAAGTATCTGTTTGCAGGCAATTAATAAAAAATCAATACTGAATTATAGAATTCAAGCTTTGAATTCTTCTTCTAGTCATAAATCTTATCAACCTCGTTTGCAGTGGGAGCAAGAAAGCTCAGGTGGAAGTTTTTCTTATTCATTTCCTAAGTTTTTTGATGCAGAGATTAATTCCGAAATATTAGAATATTTGAAAACTAATTTATTCTTTGATGATTTCTTTAATATTTTAGAAAAAGAATTAAAAACGGAAGTAGAGGATGCGATTATTAAATCTGTATATTGGTTTTGTGAAGCTTCAAAAGACAATAACGATACTATGAAATTTGTTAAATTATGGTCATGTATTGAATGTTTCTTTTCTATTACAGATAAAGGAATATCTGAAGCAAATGCAAAAGGGCTTGCTTGTATGTTGGTATATGGTGGTTATCGCATTCATGATGTTGAAAATTATAAAAATATAAAATCTAAAATTAAAAAATCATATAATAAAAGATCTAAGGCACTACATAGAGCATATTGGTCAGATATAGATACTATTGATGTTGTTGAATTAGCTAATTGGACTGCTTGGTTAATTATCAGTGTCTTAGGTTTGTCAGTAGTAGGTAACTATACAAAATTATCTCAAATTAAAGAACAAACGATTCGACTAGATAATATACATAATGAAATACAATAGAAATTAAACATTTGAACTTGTAAGATACTTATTCATAAATATTAATTTTGATTTATTATGAAACTCAACTCATTCTCCCCAATCCCTGAAGATGACGATGAACTACATCTTCCTGAACTGGTGTACTGGGCCTCAATCGGTGATGTTGAACAGGTTGAGAACGGCCTACAAGAAGGTTTGGACGTCAACTCTGCCGATGAAGAAGGCTATAGCGCTTTGCAGGCTGCGGCTGAAAATGATCATCTCGAAGTAGTCAAACTCTTGGTCAGCAAAGGCGCAGATGTCGATCATCGCAGTACCTATACCGCTTTGGAACTGGCAGAAATGGCCGGTAATAAAGATGTAGTGGCTTATCTAAAAAGCCTAAAAGGTGGCATTTAAATAAAATAAGATCAAGAAAATAAAAAAGCCTCCATCTGGATAATGCCAGTCAGTTAAGAGATTGACTGGCTTTTTCTTGGGTATTTTTGAGGTTTTCCTTTTACAACCCTTGGATAACTCCTCACTCTTCTCTCAGGTATAACATACCGATTAGATTTCTCCATTAA
>NZ_VPDL01000052.1:0-5126 GCF_013417705.1 Acinetobacter sp. YH12235
GTACCAGCGTACGGCCCACAGAATGATGTCACGCTGAAAATGCCGGCCTTTGAATGGGTTCATGTGCAGCTCCATCAGCAAAAGGGGATGATAAGTTTATCACCACCGACTATTTGCAACAGTGCCGTTGATCGTGCTATGATCGACTGATGTCATCAGCGGTGGAGTGCAATGTCGTGCAATACGAATGGCGAAAAGCCGAGCTCATCGGTCAGCTTCTCAACCTTGGGGTTACCCCCGGCGGTGTGCTGCTGGTCCACAGCTCCTTCCGTAGCGTCCGGCCCCTCGAAGATGGGCCACTTGGACTGATCGAGGCCCTGCGTGCTGCGCTGGGTCCGGGAGGGACGCTCGTCATGCCCTCGTGGTCAGGTCTGGACGACGAGCCGTTCGATCCTGCCACGTCGCCCGTTACACCGGACCTTGGAGTTGTCTCTGACACATTCTGGCGCCTGCCAAATGTAAAGCGCAGCGCCCATCCATTTGCCTTTGCGGCAGCGGGGCCACAGGCAGAGCAGATCATCTCTGATCCATTGCCCCTGCCACCTCACTCGCCTGCAAGCCCGGTCGCCCGTGTCCATGAACTCGATGGGCAGGTACTTCTCCTCGGCGTGGGACACGATGCCAACACGACGCTGCATCTTGCCGAGTTGATGGCAAAGGTTCCCTATGGGGTGCCGAGACACTGCACCATTCTTCAGGATGGCAAGTTGGTACGCGTCGATTATCTCGAGAATGACCACTGCTGTGAGCGCTTTGCCTTGGCGGACAGGTGGCTCAAGGAGAAGAGCCTTCAGAAGGAAGGTCCAGTCGGTCATGCCTTTGCTCGGTTGATCCGCTCCCGCGACATTGTGGCGACAGCCCTGGGTCAACTGGGCCGAGATCCGTTGATCTTCCTGCATCCGCCAGAGGCGGGATGCGAAGAATGCGATGCCGCTCGCCAGTCGATTGGCTGAGCTCATGAGCGGAGAACGAGATGACGTTGGAGGGGCAAGGTCGCGCTGATTGCTGGGGCAACACGTGGAGCGGATCGGGGATTGTCTTTCTTCAGCTCGCTGATGATATGCTGACGCTCAATGCCGTTTGGCCTCCGACTAACGAAAATCCCGCATTTGGACGGCTGATCCGATTGGCACGGCGGACGGCGAATGGCGGAGCAGACGCTCGTCCGGGGGCAATGAGATATGAAAAAGCCTGAACTCACCGCGACGTCTGTCGAGAAGTTTCTGATCGAAAAGTTCGACAGCGTCTCCGACCTGATGCAGCTCTCGGAGGGCGAAGAATCTCGTGCTTTCAGCTTCGATGTAGGAGGGCGTGGATATGTCCTGCGGGTAAATAGCTGCGCCGATGGTTTCTACAAAGATCGTTATGTTTATCGGCACTTTGCATCGGCCGCGCTCCCGATTCCGGAAGTGCTTGACATTGGGGAATTCAGCGAGAGCCTGACCTATTGCATCTCCCGCCGTGCACAGGGTGTCACGTTGCAAGACCTGCCTGAAACCGAACTGCCCGCTGTTCTGCAGCCGGTCGCGGAGGCCATGGATGCGATCGCTGCGGCCGATCTTAGCCAGACGAGCGGGTTCGGCCCATTCGGACCGCAAGGAATCGGTCAATACACTACATGGCGTGATTTCATATGCGCGATTGCTGATCCCCATGTGTATCACTGGCAAACTGTGATGGACGACACCGTCAGTGCGTCCGTCGCGCAGGCTCTCGATGAGCTGATGCTTTGGGCCGAGGACTGCCCCGAAGTCCGGCACCTCGTGCACGCGGATTTCGGCTCCAACAATGTCCTGACGGACAATGGCCGCATAACAGCGGTCATTGACTGGAGCGAGGCGATGTTCGGGGATTCCCAATACGAGGTCGCCAACATCTTCTTCTGGAGGCCGTGGTTGGCTTGTATGGAGCAGCAGACGCGCTACTTCGAGCGGAGGCATCCGGAGCTTGCAGGATCGCCGCGGCTCCGGGCGTATATGCTCCGCATTGGTCTTGACCAACTCTATCAGAGCTTGGTTGACGGCAATTTCGATGATGCAGCTTGGGCGCAGGGTCGATGCGACGCAATCGTCCGATCCGGAGCCGGGACTGTCGGGCGTACACAAATCGCCCGCAGAAGCGCGGCCGTCTGGACCGATGGCTGTGTAGAAGTACTCGCCGATAGTGGAAACCGACGCCCCAGCACTCGTCCGAGGGCAAAGGAATAGAGTAGATGCCGACCGAACAAGAGCTGATTTCGAGAACGCCTCAGCCAGCAACTCGCGCGAGCCTAGCAAGGCAAATGCGAGAGAACGGCCTTACGCTTGGTGGCACAGTTCTCGTCCACAGTTCGCTAAGCTCGCTCGGCTGGGTCGCGGGAGGGCCGGTCGCAGTGATTCAGGCCCTTCTGGATTGTGTTGGTCCCCAGGGCACGATTGTCATGCCCACGCACTCGGGTGATCTGACTGATCCCGCAGATTGGAGATCGCCGCCCGTGCCTGCCGATTGGGTGCAGATCTTGCGCAACGAGATGCCGGCATACGATCCGCAAACCACACCAACTCGGAACATGGGTGCAGTGGCTGAATTGTTCCGGGCGTGTCGCAAACACTTTTGGAGGCAGCTATCACCCAGCCAAGGCCGGTATTTTCATGCTTTGTTAACCTTTTGCAGTCCGAAGAGGCGCGCAAGCAAATCATTCTGGTCATTGACGGTCCAGCCGCCTGAAAAGCCAAAGCCCTTCCGCAGCCACAGCATCGCCTCGAAACCCGCGATGGTTCGCCGCGCCGTGTTAAAGGATTGGAAACCGCCGATCTTCGGCATGTTCTTCTTCACCCGGAAATGGTCGCTCTCAATCCCCTGCTGGAGATGTTTGGTCACATAATGCACGGGATCGGGATGGAGAAGCCCATCATCAACCGACGTTTTGATCGTTGACGGGAAGGTGTTGGCCCCGTCCGTCCCAATCCTGTTCGGCGACAACAAGGGTTCATCTTTAAGCATCTTTCGGAAGAACCGCTTGGCAGCGTCGAGATCGCGCTTAGCGGTCAGCAGGAAATCCACCGGATTGCCATGCTTATCGATGGCTCGGTACAGATAGCGCCATTTGCCGCGGATCTTGACATAGGTCTCATCAATCCGGACCGAGCCGCAATGGGGTCGACGAAACTGCCGCAGCCGTTTCTCGATGACAGGTGCATAAGCCAATACCCAGCGGTTGATCGTGCTATGATCGACCTCGAAGCCCCGCTCGCGAAACATCTCTTCCAAGTCACGATAGCTGAGCGGGTAGCGCAAGTACCAGGCAACCGCCTGTACAATCAGCCAGGCCTCGAAATGCCTGCCCTTGAAATCATCCTTCGACTGGCGCTTCAGCTTTTCGGCAATGGTATTCAAAATCATCGGCTCGCTCCGCAATATCAGGAGCGGCAACTTCTCTCCCCATGGTCAACATCGAGTTAACCTGAAGAATTTGCGACAAGGCCATGCGTTCCGCTCCGGAGATGTCTGGCTTACTAGGTCCCGGCGCTATGGCGATCTGAAACACGCACTCGTTCCGGCACAATCCATCGCGGAAGGCGGTCGTCTCGCTGTGCCATTGCGGCCGGAGGAATGGCTGGCAGACCGGCAAGCTCGCCTCGACATGCGGTTGCGCGAGCTTGGCCGTGCCGCTCGCGCAGGCACGATCCCGGGCGGGTCGATTGAAAACGGCGTTCTGCATATCGAGAAACTCGAAGCCGCCGCGCCGACAGGCGCCGAAGATCTGGTGCTCGATCTCTACAAGCAGATCCCGCCCACGCGCATCACCGATCTCCTGCTGGAGGTGGATGCGGCGACCGGCTTCACCGAAGCGTTCACCCATCTGCGCACAGGAGCACCCTGCGCTGACCGGATCGGGCTAATGAACGTTATCTTGGCGGAAGGGATCAACCTCGGCTTGCGCAAAATGGCGGATGCGACAAACACCCACACCTTCTGGGAATTGATCCGCATTGGACGGTGGCATGTCGAGGGCGAAGCCTATGACCGGGCGCTGGCCATGGTGGTCGAGGCACAGGCAGCGTTACCCATGGCCCGGTTCTGGGGCATGGGCACGTCGGCTTCGAGCGACGGACAGTTCTTCGTCGCTACAGAGCAAGGTGAGGCCATGAACCTGGTCAACGCGAAATATGGCAATACCCCGGGCCTGAAAGCCTATAGCCACGTCTCCGACCAATATGCGCCGTTCGCAACCCAGGTGATTCCTGCAACGGCAAGCGAAGCGCCTTACATCCTCGATGGCCTGCTGATGAACGATGCTGGACGCCATATCCGCGAGCAGTTCACCGACACGGGCGGCTTCACCGATCACGTCTTTGCCGCATGTGCCATTCTCGGCTACCGGTTCGCTCCGCGCATCCGCGACCTGCCATCCAAACGGCTCTACGCGTTCAATCCGTCGGCCGCCCCGGCGCACCTGCGAGCGTTGATCGGCGGAAAGGTCAACCAAGCCATGATCGAGCGCAATTGGCCCGACATCCTGCGCATCGCCGCCACCATTGCTGCCGGGACCGTCGCGCCAAGCCAGATTCTGCGGAAACTCGCCTCCTATCCGCGGCAGAACGAGCTCGCGACAGCCCTGCGGGAAGTCGGTCGCGTCGAGCGCACCCTGTTCATGATCGACTGGATTCTGGATGCCGAACTCCAACGGCGTGCCCAGATCGGGCTCAACAAAGGCGAAGCTCATCATGCGCTGAAGCGGGCAATCAGCTTCCACCGCCGCGGTGAAATCCGCGACCGTTCCGCCGAAGGCCAGCATTACCGCATCGCCGGCATGAATCTGCTCGCCGCCATCATCATCTTCTGGAACACCATGAAGCTCGGCGAGGTCGTTGCAAACCAGAAACGCGATGGAAAGCTGCTATCGCCCGATCTCTTGGCCCATGTTTCGCCGCTCGGATGGGAACACATCAATCTCACCGGAGAATATCGCTGGCCAAAGCCTTAGCGTAGGATTCCGCCCCCTCCCGCAAACGACCCCAGGATCTGCTTGATCACTATAGGGTCTTCAATGCAGGCGATGACTTTCATGGCGCCGCCGCAGCCGCTGCAGGTCTCGATGTCGATATTGAAAACACGCTTGAGCCGTTGCGCCCATGTCATCGACG
>NZ_VPDL01000053.1:0-3859 GCF_013417705.1 Acinetobacter sp. YH12235
CGTCGATGACATGGGCGCAACGGCTCAAGCGTGTTTTCAATATCGACATCGAGACCTGCAGCGGCTGCGGCGGCGCCATGAAAGTCATCGCCTGCATTGAAGACCCTATAGTGATCAAGCAGATCCTTGATCACCTGAAGCACAAAGCCGAAACCAGCGGGACCAGGGCGTTACCCGAAAGCCGGGCGCCACCGGCTGAGCTGCTCCTGGGTCTGTTTGACTGACGAGCCTGAAGGCCAACGATACCAATCAAAATGCTGCGTTCACAGCGCCGCGGCAGGGATCCGCCGTGCTGGTTGTCGGAAAAGGAGCCGCTAGTGGGAAAGAGGAGGGTAAATTTTCAGCGTTGCTGGCTCCCCGTCAGCCGGATTGGGTTGCATCGCAGGGGTGTCGAAAGAGTCAACTGCGGTCCAAAGCTGTTGGACTTGGGTGAAAAGGGCGTTTATTCTTCCTATACGTTGTTCAGAATAACATTGTTCCGCCAACAATCAATTCGGTAGATATTGAACCTGAATATAGGGATATATTTAACTTGACGTTACACCAATCACAACAACGGCAAGTGAATTACGCAATGAGTAATACTTTTGGTTTTGGCGGACACATTGCCACAAGTATTTTTAAAAAATATGCTGAATAGAGAGTAGGTGCTAACTTCGGTTTGCTCGTGTTGGCGCTAAATCGAAAGTTCAAGTATCCCAACATGTTCCTTCGTATAGAAGTTAAAAGTTGGCAATTATCGTAGAACAACCTACAGACAACACCAATATGTAACCGATAAATAATTACAAAATATGACCGACAGAGTAAACATCATCAATAACTACATCGATGGATACAACCAATTTGATATCAAAAAAATGGTTGCAGACCTTGACGATAATATTGTTTTTGAAAACATTCAAAATAATGATATAAGTTTATCGCTGAAAGGGTTAACAGCGTTTAAACAACAGGCAGAAACAGCAAAAACATACTTTGCAAAGAGAACACAGACAGTTAAATCGTTTAGGCATTTTGACAACAGCACTGAAATAGAAATTGATTATACAGCAATTTTAGCAATTGACTTTCCGAACGGCTTAAAAAAAGGGCAAAAGCTAAAGTTATCAGGAAAATCCGTGTTTGAATTTAAAAAAAACAAAGTGATTAAATTGACAGACATTAGTTGACATTAAAACCAGCGAACAAGAATATGACTTTACTAAAACATAAAAAAATTACAATAATTGGTGCCGGGCCTGTTGGATTAACAATGGCGAGATTGTTACAGCAAAACGGCGTGGACATTACAGTTTACGAGAGAGACAAAGACCAAGATGCAAGGATTTTTGGTGGGACACTTGATCTGCACAGGGATTCGGGACAGGAAGCAATGAAAAGAGCGGGATTGTTACAAACTTATTATGACTTAGCTTTACCAATGGGTGTAAATATTGTTGATGAAAAGGGCAATATTTTAACCACAAAAAATGTAAGACCCGAAAATCGTTTTGACAATCCTGAAATAAACAGAAATGACTTAAGGACTATCCTATTAAATAGTTTACAAAATGATACCGTCATTTGGGATAGAAAACTTGTTACCCTTGAACCTGATAAGGAGAAGTGGATACTAACTTTTGAGGATAAATCGAGTGAAACAGCAGATCTGGTTATTATTGCCAATGGTGGAATGTCTAAAGTAAGAAAATTTGTTACCGACACGGAAGTTGAAGAAACAGGTACTTTCAATATACAAGCCGATATTCATCAACCGGAGGTGAACTGTCCTGGATTTTTTCAGCTTTGCAATGGAAACCGGCTAATGGCTGCTCATCAAGGTAATTTATTATTTGCGAATCCTAATAATAATGGTGCATTGCATTTTGGAATAAGTTTTAAAACACCTGATGAATGGAAAAGCAAAACGCGGGTAGATTTTCAAGACAGAAATAGTGTCGTTGATTTTCTCCTGAAAAAATTTTCCGATTGGGACGAACGCTACAAAGAACTGATTCGTTTGACATCATCTTTTGTAGGGTTAGCGACACGAATATTTCCCTTAGATAAGTCTTGGAAAAGTAAGCGTCCATTACCCATAACGATGATTGGAGATGCTGCTCATTTGATGCCTCCTTTTGCAGGACAAGGCGTAAACAGTGGGTTGATGGATGCCTTGATATTGTCGGATAATCTGACCAATGGGAAATTTAACAGCATTGAAGAGGCTATTGAAAATTATGAACAGCAAATGTTTGCTTATGGAAGAGAAGCACAGGCAGAATCAATAATAAACGAAACGGAAATGTTCAGCCTCGACTTTTCTTTCCAAAAACTAATGAATCTATAAAACAGAAAGGCGAGGAAATGAAAGAGAAAATAGTTAAAAAAAACGGAATAAGACTTTTTACCGAAAGTTTTGGATGTGAAAAAGATCCGGCAATACTCTTGATTGCGGGAGCAACGGTATCCATGTTGTATTGGGATGCTGAATTTTGCCAGAAACTATCTGAAAAGGGATTTTTTGTTATTCGCTACGACAATAGGGACGTAGGAAAATCTACTAATTACGAACCGGGTTCAACCCCCTATGATATTGTTGACTTAACCCATGATGCTATTTCAATTTTGGACGGCTATAAAATAGTCAAAGCCAATTTTGTGGGAATTTCACTGGGCGGACTGATTTCTCAAATAGCATCAATAAAATATGCCGACAGGGTAAGTTCAATAACACTAATCTCATCAGGTCCTTGGGGCGACTCAGACCCCACAATTCCTGAAATGGATACGCGTATTTTAGATTTTCACGGAAAAGCTGAAACCGTAGATTGGACAAATGAAGACAGTGTGGCAAATTATTTAATTCAAGGTGCTGAATTGATGAGCGGCAGGAAACAATTTGACAAACAAAGAAGTGAAAAACTGATTAGAGCCGAATTTAAAAGAGCTAATAACTATATAAGTATGTTCAATCATGCGGCACTGCAAGGTGGTGAAGAATACTGGAACAGATTGAGCGAAATCAATCAACCAACCTTAATTGTACACGGAACGGACGATAAAATATGGCATTTTAAGAATTCAGCAGTTTTACTTGAAAAGATAAACGGCTCAAAACTAATAACGCTTGATGGAACCGGACACGAACTACATTTCGAAGATTGGAATAAAATTATTGATGGAATAACGCAACATACAACAAATAACAAAAGAATGAACAAATAGGGTATTATGTATTTCCAAATCAACGGTTTAGAGATTGAAGCTAATATCAATGTGTTATGACGCTCAAGCTGGTGGAGCCGCTGCGCGAGCTGTTTAAAGATGAGGTGCGCAAGATCGGTATGGAGTTAGGTCTGCCCTACGACATGGTTTACCGTCATCCCTTCCCTGGCCCTGGCTTGGGTGTGCGTATTCTTGGCGAAGTAAAAAAAGAATATGCCGACAGGTTGCGCTTGGCTGATGCCATCTTTATCGAAGAGCTGTATGCCGCTGACCTGTATCACAAAACCAGCCAAGCCTTCGCTGTATTCTTGCCAGTGAAGTCGGTTGGCGTAGTGGGCGATGCCCGCCGCTATGAGTATGTGGTGGCATTGCGCGCAGTAGAAACTATCGATTTTATGACAGCGCGCTGGGCACACTTGCCGTATGAGTTTTTAGAAACGGTTTCTAGCCGCATCATTAATGAGATTCCCGGTATTTCGCGGGTAACCTACGATGTTTCCTCAAAGCCGCCGGCAACTATTGAGTGGGAGTGACGGGCACTGGCTGGCAATGTCTAGCAACGGCAGGCATTTCGGCTGAGGGTAAAAGAACTTTCCGCTAAGCGATAGACTGTATGTAAACACAGTATTGCAAGGACGCGGAACATGCC
>NZ_VPDL01000054.1:0-3651 GCF_013417705.1 Acinetobacter sp. YH12235
TCCCTCCACATGCAACGCATGCCAATCCGTAAAACGGACACGCAGGAGCAGGCAAAGCTCGAACAAAAATATTTTGTTGCTTATTTGATGAACGCTAAAAACATGAAATAACGAAGTTTTTACATTGAAGACTTGTCTTTTTTCCGTGATAACTCGATAATTGAAATCAGGTACAAAGCCTTTTGGTGAAATCATAACGGTCGTCAAACCTTATGATCTTCGTTATTCGATGGTGAGACATCAAATAACTGCGTACCGACAAATTACAACGGAAAAGCCTCTAAATGCAACATATTTAGAGGCTTTTTTGTTTTAAATTTCAAATAACTCAAGAACTTATTGACTTATGCCATGTTTCAGCGTTTCACGCTGAAATTTTTGCACGTTTTTTTAACTCGCTTCGCTCGACTTAAAGTCTGAAATCATTGCTGTAATCATCGTCATTTCGCGTATTTTCGACTTTTTGCTCTGTGCGTGTACTTCTATCTAAAATATGCTCAATCGTTGAAATACGCTCATTTAGACGCTCTGAAATACGTTTTTCATCGTAGCTCATTGAACGACCATCACAATGCTGCTGAATTGTCTCTAAATCATGCTTATAAATCTCATTCACTAGAGCTGACACTTCTTTGCGATTTTCTTTCATTAAAACGTCATTCAGTAATGATGCTTTATGTTCAATTGCTTCGATATAGTTAATGTTTTTGTCGTCTTGTAATGCTGCAAGCTGTCTGATTTGTTTAACTTTGTCAGCAGTCGC
The DNA here is from genome assembly GCF_013417705.1 of Acinetobacter sp. YH12235. Lineage (NCBI taxonomy): Bacteria > Pseudomonadati > Pseudomonadota > Gammaproteobacteria > Moraxellales > Moraxellaceae > Acinetobacter > Acinetobacter sp. YH12235. The sequence goes on from NZ_VPDL01000054.1 coordinate 764, forward strand.
TTGATAAGTTATTAAGTCTAATCTGTATGCTAAATCTGACGCAGAAACACGCTCAATGTCTTGCTGTTGTTGCTTCTTAGCTTCATTCTGCTTCTGCAAAGCTGCGTAGTAGTACTGACAATATAGTTCCATATTGTTGTGGTCGCGGATCTCTTGAACTTTTTGAATCAGGGCTTCACGTTCAGCGAGTTTCTGCTGATACTCTCGATTCTTTTCATCATCATCGAATGTCAGATTCGGGTCTAAATGCAAGAGCGATTTAGGTATCATTGGCACTGCTTTTAAATCAGTGCCGTGCAGCTTGTTGTAATCCCGATGATTCAGGCATGACACGACACTAGGCACTTCAACCTCGATGCCTTTGATCATCATAATTTTAGTTGGTGCATATTCTTCAAGCGATTCATTAATTAAGACTTCGGCTTCTGCACGAAGTTGATCGACTAGATCAGTACCATCTCCCCTAAAGTCAGCAGTAACTTTTCTAGCACCCCCATTTTCTGGGTTTTTATCGTTATAGCGTTTAAAAAATTGTTCTGCTGTTCTGTCAAACTCATCGAGTGCTCGCTCACTAAACATCAAATGTAGGTGCGGTTGGTCTTGTCCACTAATTGCGCTTTTATGATTATGAATCGCTGCCGTGTACGGAAAGTTAAACTTATTACAAAACTGCTCAATGATTTTCTCAGTGAGTTCGATGCGCTGTTCTGGTGTGAGTTCTTTAGGTAGAGCAAGCACAATGCTTGTCGCAGTACGTCCGTTTTTTCGTTCATATAATTCGGCAGCTTCCCAAAATAGATCGGGGCGATTTTCGGCAAAGCTGGGCATGTTGCCACTTTTCACAAACTCAACTTTTTCAGCATGATCTTTATGATTTGCATACTCTTTAGTTCGAGTGATGTATCTGAATCTTTTTACACACGAAACCGGTTTTTTTGTTTTACCATTTTTCGAAGTCGGAGCTTTTGATGTGTGCTCATAACTCATGTGATACATAGTGCCCCGCTCCCCCGCTTTTGCTTTTGCCCCGCAGGGCGAAGTAGTAGTGTTTCTAATTGATATGATTGCGTAGTGATCATATCGAATTAGAAACACGGAAACGAGCAAAACATTAAATAAATTACTCACGTAATTTAATTTAATTTTTGTATCATGACAATGTATGATTGATAACAGTAAATTTTGGATTTTGGATTTTGTATGGGAAATCGTGGAAGACCTAAAATTGATGTAACAGATACAGACTTAGTTGAACTGAATAATTTTATTGATTCACTTCTTTTTTTGAGTAAACAACAAGAACGATTTAATCAGATTTCTAACAAAACTGATAAAACTGATTTTTCTGAGGATGAAATAAAACTGATCAAGTCGAATTTACGTGAAATGAAAGTACATAAAAAACGTATAGAAACTCTCGAAATAATCAGATTTAAGACAAAAACAACTCAACAATTAACCGATCTTGAAAAAGAAATTTCAAGTTACGACTTATCTAAACGTGATGATTTCTTCAATTGTCACAAAGCACTCAATACATATATTCGACTTGAAAAAATTACTCATAGTGAAATCAAACGTATTGATCATAAAGTTAGAAATGAACGTATTAAAAAAGTCAGAAAAGAACAGACAGACGGACAAAAACGTAGAAAAGAAAATGAAAGAAGAAAGTATTTTCTCGGTGGTGTTGTTCTTAAATATAGTAAGTTTTTAAAAGACAATTACTTATTTAGTTCCGAAGATACAGAAGAAGCGATTTTACAACATTTACTTGAAGATTTTATTGTTTGCAACTACTTGTCAGACGTAACGAATAATAATGAAGATAAAGCAGCTAATGTAAGAAAAGTGATTAAAAACAATCACTCTGAGATAATCGAGAAAATAAGAAACATGTCTAATGAAATCGAAAATGATAAACGTAGATGACGAATTTCAATATCCTCTCGCCTGGGTACAGCCCAGGCGAGGTTATTGGAATTTGGCATCATTATTATTTTCTACAAATAACTCTAAAAGACTGCTCTAACGCTTTTGCATCATCATAGTTAAGTTTTTGAGCAAGTTTAAAAAAGTTCTCAGTTGACATTTTTGTGTAGAGATAATGCAGTTGAAGTAACCAGTTTTTTAAGTTTTCAAGTTCTTGATTTACTTCATTTAAGTAAGAAATATCTAAATCATTTTCTGCAAATGTTTTCAAAGCGTGATATGCAACATCACTCATTGTTGACGTTTCAAAGTGTTCATTAATATCAATCATTATTAACCTCTAAACATATAAATTAGCCTAAGCAGAATTAGAAAAACAGAAAACAGCTCTGCCCTATTCATTACTTAGTTCAAAAGCCTTAAAAGCAAATGCTCTCAACTTCTCAACACGCCCCCAAAGCGTCGCACTTCGTGCTTTGGCTTTGGAAACGGTTGAGAGAGTTTCGGCAATACTCTCCCTAAAGGCGGTCATTTAAAAAAATGACGCATCCTTTAAGTATTGCCGATTTACCGCATATTCTTTTGGCTTCGGAGCCACGTATATCGGTCGTATCCGCACATAGCTTTGCAAACTATGCAGACAAGGACTAAAGGTCTTGCACCTCTCCCCACACGCTCCCTGTCGAAGTATGGCGGTATCTCTGCGAGGGTTTCCCCAACATACAACTTAACCAACCTATACAACTACTCTTAACGCTCCGCTTTTGTGAGATTCCCCTGTAGCGGTTTAGCCTTTCGACTATCGCTACGTTGCACCAGTGACACTTATTCCCTCCACATGCAACGCATGCCAATCCGTAAAACGGACACGCAGGAGCAGGCAAAGCTCGAACAAAAATATTTTGTTGCTTATTTGATGAACGCTAAAAACATGAAATAACGAAGTTTTTACATTG
>NZ_VPDL01000055.1:0-3650 GCF_013417705.1 Acinetobacter sp. YH12235
ATTCATCAACACGGATAAAGCGCCCGCCTATGGTCGCGCGCTTGCTCTGCTCAAACGCGAAGGCCGGTGCCCGTCTGACGTTGAACACCGACAGATTAAGTACCGGAACAACGTGATTGAATGCGATTATGGCAAACTGAAACGGATAATCGGCGCCACGCTGGGATTTAAATCCATGAAGACGGCTTACGCCACCATCAAAGGTATTGAGGTGATGCGTGCACTACGCAAAGGCCAGGCCTCAGCATTTTATTATGGTGATCCCCTGGGCGAAATGCGCCTGGTAAGCAGAGTTTTTGAAATGTAAGGCCTTTGAATAAGACAAAAGGCTGCCTCATCGCTAACTTTGCAACAGTGCCAGTTTTATTACGAACGTGTTTTGGGTGGACAACGGAAAACATATTTCATCGAAAGACCAAAAAAAGAAAAAACACTTCCTGTTGTGATGAGTGAAGAAGAAACCATTCGGGTACTACGCGCTATTGAAAACGTGAAACACAAGGCTATTCTGATGACTATTTATTCGGCAGGTTTGCGCATTTCTGAATGTATAAACCTGAAAATAAAAGACATTGACTCCAAGCGCATGCAAATTCGTATAGAACAGTCAAAAGGAAAAAGAGATCGTTATACCATTTTATCTGAGAAAACATTAATTATTTTAAGAACATACTTTATGGAATATAAACCAAAAGATTATTTATTTGAAGGTCAAAAAGGTGGCGCATACTCAAGCCGAAGTATTCAAAACATTTTTAAAGCAGCTGTTTTAAAAGCAAAGATTCAAAAGGAAGTTACTGTACATACCTTACGACATAGCTTTGCAACGCATTTGCTTGAGAATGGTACGAGTTTACGTTATATTCAATCGTTGTTAGGTCATTCAAGCAGTAAAACAACTGAGGTTTATACACATATTACCACCAAGGGAATGGAACAATTAAAAAGTCCGATGGATTTGTTAGATATATAGAAAGGATTTGTATATTTGAGCAAAACTTAACAAAAAGCACTATGAATATAAATCCTTTTGAGAGAGTAGAAACGAACGGTAAACGGTTGAAAACGGATTTGTCACTGATAATGAAAGGTTTAGCAAAATAAGATATAGTGGATATATACGCCATTTGGCGTATAGCCACTTGTTATGTGCCATTTTTGAATGACAATGCGAATAGATACAGACAAACAAATGAATTTACTTAGTGATAAGAACGTTGCAATAATTGGTGGTGGACCCGTTGGACTGACTATGGCAAAATTATTACAGCAAAACGGCATAGACGTTTCAGTTTACGAAAGAGACAACGACCGAGAGGCAAGAATTTTTGGTGGAACCCTTGACCTACACAAAGGTTCAGGTCAGGAAGCAATGAAAAAAGCGGGATTGTTACAAACTTATTATGACTTAGCCTTACCAATGGGTGTAAATATTGCTGATGAAAAAGGCAATATTTTATCCACAAAAAATGTAAAGCCCGAAAATCGATTTGACAATCCTGAAATAAACAGAAATGACTTAAGGGCTATCTTGTTGAATAGTTTAGAAAACGACACGGTTATTTGGGATAGAAAACTTGTTATGCTTGAACCTGGTAAGAAGAAGTGGACACTAACTTTTGAGAATAAACCGAGTGAAACAGCAGATTTGGTTATTCTTGCCAATGGTGGAATGTCGAAAATAAGGAGCTTTGTTACCGACACGCAAGTTGAAGAAACCGGTACTTTCAACATCCAAGCTGATATTCTTCAACCGGAAATAAACTGTCCCGGATTTTTTCAGCTATGCAACGGCAACCGATTAATGGCGGGACATCAGGGCATTTTATTGTTTGCCAATCCCAATAATAATGGTGCATTGTATTTAGGAATTAGTTTTAAAACGCCCGATGAATGGAAAAATAAAATTCCCTTAGATTTTCAGGACAGAAACAGCGTTGCCGATTTTTTATTGAAAAGATTTTCCAAATGGAGTGAAGTTTACAAACAATTAATACGTTCGGTATCAACATTTCAATGCTTGCCCACAAGGAAATTTCCTTTGAACAATGATTGGAAAAGTAACCGTCCATTACCCATAACAATGATTGGCGATGCTGCTCATTTGATGTCGCCTTTTGCAGGACAGGGTGTAAATACGGGATTATTGGATGCTTTGATATTGTCTGAAAACCTTACAAACGGAGAATTTACAAGTATTGAAAATGCCATCGAAAACTACGAACAACAAATGTTTGTTTATGCAAAAGATACGCAGGACGAATCGACAGAAAACGAAACCGAAATGTTTAGTCCCAATTTTTCGTTTCAAAAATTATTGAATCTATAAACAGTAAGAAAAAACGGCTACTAACAAGCAGTTTTGCAATAGTGGGGCAGAAGTGCAAAATTGAACTTGTGTGCTTCTATCAACTTTTGTACATTAGCTGCCAGTTTAAGATGGGTGCATTTGAGTATGCCCAAAGGAGCCCGCAAGTATGCGCAGGACGAAGCCAGTAGCCGCGCCGATGGTGGCGCGGGTCTATCTGCGCGTCAGCACCGACGCGCAGGACTTGGAACGCCAAGAGGCGATCACTACGGCCGCGAAGGCCGCCGGCTACTACGTCGCCGGCATCTACCGTGAGAAGGCATCCGGCGCACGCGCCGACCGGCCTGAGCTGCTGCGCATGATCGGCGACCTACAGCCCGGCGAGGTGGTCATTGCCGAGAAGATCGACCGCATCAGCCGCCTACCTTTGCCCGAGGCCGAGCGCCTGGTGGCCTCGATACAGGCCAAAGGCGCACGCCTGGCCGTCCCTGGCGTGGTCGATCTATCCGACCTGGCGGCCGAGGCCCAGGGCGTCGCCAAGATCGTGCTGGAAGCCGTGCAGATCATGCTTTTTCGCCTGGCCTTGCAGATGGCCCGCGACGACTACGAGGACAGGCGCGAACGCCAGCGCCAAGGCATTGAGTTGGCCCGCCAGGCCGGGCGGTACAAGGGCCGCCGTGCTGATCCGAAGCGCCGCGCCCAAGTTGTCGCGCTGCGCAAGTCCGGCTACAGCATCAACAAGACCGCCGAGCTGGCCGGGTACAGTGCGGCCCAGGTGAAACGGATATGGGCCGAGGTCAGCCAGGCCGAAGCGAAGCAGCACGGCGCGTTCGTGGAGGACGCATTGACGGAAGCCGATGCCCTGGCCGCTGTCGGCCAGGATGAGCGCCAGGAGGAAAGGGCATGAAGAAGCCGAACCAAGACGACGAGCCGTTTTTCATCACCGAGGAGATTGCGGCCGAAATGATCGCCGGCGGCTATGAGTTCGAGCTGCCGCCCATTCCTTGCACCATCCGCCTACGCGACGTGCTGGAGCGCATGACCGATGCTGAGCTAGCATTGCAGCCGGGCGAGATCGCCGACCAGGAGCGTGAACGCTGCCGGCGCAAGCCGTGTTCAACCTCATGATCTGGTCATGGTATTTTTCATGGCACTGAGCCTGATAGTTCTTGCAAATTGTTGTCACTAAAGGGTTTTGTGTGCTTGTTTACAATCGAGTGGGAGTGACGGGCACTGGCTGGCAATGTCTAGCAACGGCAGGCATTTCGGCTGAGGGTAAAAGAACTTTCCGCTAAGCGATAGACTGTATGTAAACACAGTATTGCAAGGACGCGGAACATGC
>NZ_VPDL01000056.1:0-2304 GCF_013417705.1 Acinetobacter sp. YH12235
CAACTGTTAATGCTGAAAATAGAGCTTATACTCAACTTATTCGTCCATAATATATAAATTCACAATATTTAAAAGCTGGCTCATTTCAGTAAAAGTCGCAAGATTTTTCATTTTCACAAGGCTTTCCTTTAGAATAGGCGCATCTTATTTCTTAGCTTTGATTTCTCAATGATTCAGTTAGACCAGTTATCTATACGTCGCGGTGGACGTGTTTTATTTCAAAAAGCGTCGATGCAGTTACACCCAGGATGGAAAATTGGCCTAACCGGTGTCAATGGTGCCGGGAAATCGACCCTGTTTTCAGCTTTGCTTGGTGGCATGGAGTCAGACACCGGTTCGTTGACCCGTCCTGCGGTATGGACCGTGGCGCATATGGCGCAGGAAATCAAAGCGCTGAATATGAAAGCCATTGATTTCGTCTTGTCCGGCGATGAAGAATACTGGGATATTCAACAGAAACTGGAGCAGCCAGATCAGCTGGATGATGCAGAACTGGCCCATTTATATGGCCGTTTTGATGAAATTTCAGGTTATTCTGCGCCGGCCAAAGCTTCGCAACTGATGGCCGGTCTGGGCTTTTTTGAACATCAATCCCAACTGGATGTTTCAAGTTTTTCTGGTGGCTGGCGCATGCGCCTGAATCTGGCGCGTACCCTGATGAGCCGTTCCGATTTACTCCTTCTTGATGAACCGACCAACCATTTAGACCTGGATGCCATTCTCTGGCTCGAAGACTGGCTGAAAGCCTATGAAGGTACGCTGGTGCTGATTTCGCATGACCGGGATTTCCTCGATGCGATTACCGATCATATTTTACATATTGAAAATCAGGAACTGATTTTATATACCGGTAACTACTCGACCTTCGAGCGCACCCGCAGTGAACGTCTGGCGCAGCAGCAACAGGCTTATGAAAAGCAGCTGGAAACCCGCGCACATCTGCAAAAATATATTGACCGTTTTAAAGCGAAAGCCACCAAAGCCAAGCAGGCACAGAGCCGGATCAAACAGCTGGAGCGTATGCAGGAACTGTCTGCTGCCCATGTTGATACACCATTTACCTTCAGTTTCCGTGAACCGACCAAAATGAGTTCGCCTTTATTGCAACTGGAACATGCCGATATTGGTTATGGTGACAAGCTGATTGTCACCAATGTCAATTTACAGATCACGCCAAGCAGCCGGATTGGTTTGCTCGGGATGAATGGTGCCGGTAAATCCACCCTGATTAAATCGCTGGTCGGTGATTTAAAATTGCTTCAGGGTCTGCGTAAAGATTCAGAACTGCTCAATATTGGCTACTTTGCCCAACACCAAATGGATGCACTGGATGGCAATGCCAGCCCGATGTTACAGCTGGCCCGTATTGCCGATAAAAAAATCAGTGAAGCCAGCCTGCGTTCTTTCCTGGGCAGTTTTGGTTTTAGCGGCGAACGCATGGATACGCCAAGTGAAAGTTTCTCAGGCGGTGAACGTGCCCGTCTGGCTCTGGCATTGATTGTCTGGCAGCGTCCAAACGTGTTGATTCTGGATGAGCCGACCAACCATTTAGATCTGGATATGCGTCATGCATTGACCATGGCCTTGCAGGATTTTGAAGGTGCTGTGGTGCTGGTATCGCATGAGCGCCAGCTGATTGCCAGTGTCTGTGATGAATTGCTGCTGGTACATAATGGTCAATGCCGTGAATTTGACGGTGATCTGACCGCTTATGCCGACTGGTTACGTCAGGCCCGCATTGAGATGATCAAAAACGGGCAGAAGCCAGCCGAGCCGGTGAAATCTCAGGTCGAAGTCAAAGCAACCATTTCCAGACTGGACAAAGAAGCACAGCGTAAGGAAGCGGCACGCCAGCGGGAACTGAGCCGCCCGATTCGTAAAAATATCGAAAAATGTGAAACACAGATTTCAAAGGTTACGCCGCGACTGGCTGAAATTCAAAGCTTGCTCGGAGATAGTGCTTTATATGATGCCTCACGTAAAAATGATTTGCTCAAACTGATGAATGAGCAAACTGAGCTGAAAGCCAAACTGGAAACAGCCGAAGAACAGATGCTGGAACTAATGATGGAACTGGAAAGTCTGGAGCAGTCCTTCTAACACTATTTCAACACCCCCATTATCTGAGAGATGAGTAACAAGCGTTATTCATCTCTTTTTTTTATTAAAACCACCCATTTTTAATATTTTCCTCCTGCTTTTCATCTCCGTGTAGTTCCTTGCTATTCTTGAGTACTGCATCTCTTCTTCAAAACTTGACACATTTTGTCGTGAATTACGCAAGTGCCATATAAGTTTATTTTT
>NZ_VPDL01000057.1:0-2239 GCF_013417705.1 Acinetobacter sp. YH12235
GTGTGGTGACTGCGTACCTTTTGTATAATGGGTCAGCGACTTATATTCAGTAGCGAGGTTAACCGAATAGGGGAGCCGTAGAGAAATCGAGTCTTAATAGGGCGTTTAGTTGCTGGGTATAGACCCGAAACCGGGTGATCTATCCATGAGCAGGTTGAAGGTTGGGTAACACTAACTGGAGGACCGAACCCACTGTCGTTGAAAAGCCAGGGGATGACTTGTGGATAGGGGTGAAAGGCTAATCAAACTCGGTGATAGCTGGTTCTCCCCGAAAGCTATTTAGGTAGCGCCTCGGACGAATACCATTGGGGGTAGAGCACTGTTTCGGCTAGGGGGTCATCCCGACTTACCAAACCGATGCAAACTCCGAATACCAATGAGTACTATCCGGGAGACAGACTGCGGGTGCTAACGTCCGTAGTCAAGAGGAAAACAATCCAGACCGCCAGCTAAGGTCCCTAAATCATAGTTAAGTGGGAAACGATGTGGGAAGGCATAGACAGCTAGGAGGTTGGCTTAGAAGCAGCCACCCTTTAAAGAAAGCGTAATAGCTCACTAGTCGAGTCGGCCTGCGCGGAAGATGTAACGGGGCTAAAACTATGTACCGAAGCTGCGGATTTGCAATTTATTGCAAGTGGTAGGGGAGCGTTCTGTAAGCCGATGAAGGTGGATTGAGAAGTCTGCTGGAGGTATCAGAAGTGCGAATGCTGACGTGAGTAACGACAAAACGGGTGAAAAACCCGTTCGCTGAAAGACCAAGGGTTCCAGTCCAACGTTAATCGGGGCTGGGTGAGTCGACCCCTAAGGCGAGGCCGAGAGGCGTAGTCGATGGGAAATTGGTTAATATTCCAATACTTCAGTGTAATGCGATGAGAGGACGGAGAAGGTTAAGTCAGCCTGGCGTTGGTTGTCCAGGTGGAAGGAAGTAGGCATGCATCTTAGGCAAATCCGGGGTGCTCTATGCTGAGATCTGATAGCAAGCCAGTTTACTGGTGAAGTGGCTGATACCATACTTCCAGGAAAAGTCTCTAAGCTTCAGTTACACTGGAATCGTACCCGAAACCGACACAGGTGGTCAGGTCGAGTAGACCAAAGCGCTTGAGAGAACTCTGCTGAAGGAACTAGGCAAAATGGTACCGTAACTTCGGGAGAAGGTACGCTGCCGGCGGTGATAGGACTTGCTCCTTGAGCTGTTGGCAGCCTCAGAAACCAGGCCGCTGCAACTGTTTATTAAAAACATAGCACTCTGCAAACACGAAAGTGGACGTATAGGGTGTGATGCCTGCCCGGTGCTGGAAGGTTAATTGATGGGGTTAGCGTAAGCGAAGCTCTTGATCGAAGCCCCAGTAAACGGCGGCCGTAACTATAACGGTCCTAAGGTAGCGAAATTCCTTGTCGGGTAAGTTCCGACCTGCACGAATGGCATAATGATGGCGGCGCTGTCTCCAGCAGAGGCTCAGTGAAATCGAATTCGCCGTGAAGATGCGGTGTACCCGCGGCTAGACGGAAAGACCCCGTGAACCTTTACTGCAGCTTGACATTGAACTTTGATCTTACTTGTGTAGGATAGGTGGGAGGCTTTGAAGTGGTGACGCTAGTTGCCATGGAGCCGTCCTTGAAATACCACCCTGGTAATATTGAGGTTCTAACTCTGCTCCCTGATCGGGAGCGAGGACCATGTCTGGTGGGTAGTTTGACTGGGGCGGTCTCCTCCTAAAGAGTAACGGAGGAGTACGAAGGTGCGCTCAGCGTGGTCGGAAATCACGCGTAGAGTATAAAGGCAAAAGCGCGCTTAACTGCGAGACCCACAAGTCGAGCAGGTACGAAAGTAGGTCTTAGTGATCCGGTGGTTCTGTATGGAAGGGCCATCGCTCAACGGATAAAAGGTACTCTGGGGATAACAGGCTGATACCGCCCAAGAGTTCATATCGACGGCGGTGTTTGGCACCTCGATGTCGGCTCATCTCATCCTGGGGCTGAAGCAGGTCCCAAGGGTATGGCTGTTCGCCATTTAAAGAGGTACGCGAGCTGGGTTTAGAACGTCGTGAGACAGTTCGGTCCCTATCTACCGTGGGCGCTGGAAATTTGAGAGGATCTGCTCCTAGTACGAGAGGACCAGAGTGGACGAACCTCTGGTGTACCGGTTGTGACGCCAGTCGCATCGCCGGGTAGCTATGTTCGGAAGGGATAACCGCTGAAAGCATCTAAGCGGGAAGCCTACCTCAAGATAAGATTTCCC
>NZ_VPDL01000058.1:0-2180 GCF_013417705.1 Acinetobacter sp. YH12235
GTAAATTTTCAGCGTTGCTGGCTCCCCGTCAGCCGGATTGGGTTGCATCGCAGGGGTGTCGAAAGAGTCAACTGCGGTCCAAAGCTGTTGGACTTGGGTGAAAAGGGCGTTTATTCTTCCTATACGTGAACCGCATCCTACGGAATGAGTAACCCTTGCCCTATTGTGAGTAGAACGTCGTATAATTCAAACGAAAGCAGTTAATAGGTATGAAATATCACAGCACAAAAGAGCGACAGGACATGTTTAGATGATGTTATTATAAAATAATAACATCATGGATGAATAAAAAATAATTTTCTATCTTTACAACTATGTTATACTTCTATGATAAGGCTATGATGGCAAAGCCTTGGTTTTCCTAATCAAATAGTCGCCGAGATGGCTTCAATGCGACAGTAGGTCTACTGTCTCACAATTAATTCATGTATCAGATTTTTGTTCCCTGATGGGAAGTGTTATCCATACGAAAAGAATATGGGTAAAGTGTTACACCTGTATATGACATTCAGAATGTCCTGTCGGGGGAACTGGTACCAATTTAATAAAAGAAAACAGTATAGAAATGACAATCGAAGATATGCAAACATTAGCCCTAGAGCATGGGCTGAGAATTTCGGAAGAGATGAGCGTCAATGAGATGGGCATCGACTTTAGAGTTGCCTTTGTAAAGGAAGTAAACGGTGAGAACTGGGTACTCCGTATACCTCGAAGAAGCGATATGCTTGAACAAATCGAAAATGAAAGTAGAATATTGGATTTAGCCAAAAGAAACCTGTCGATCAATGTCCCTGATTGGAAAATTGTATCGGAGCGCCTAATAGCCTACCCTTTACTGGAGGATGCGCCTGCTCTGACATTCGATGCGATAACACATGAGGTTTCTTGGAACATAGATCGCGATAGCATAGCTTATGTGGAGTCTCTGGCAAAATCATTGGCCGAATTACATCGTATTACAGCTGACGATGTGAGAAAGAGCAACTTGAAAATAATGACTCCAAGTGAATTGAGGACCGAAATAGCTGACCGTATCCACTTGGTGAAATCTGAGATAGGTATCAGCGAGCCGTTGGAAAACAGATACCGTAGATGGTTGGACAATGACCCTTTGTGGCCTGAATTCACTTGTTTCATCCATGGCGATCTCTATGCAGGGCATGTCTTAACCTCGAAGGAAGGTAAGACCTCTGGTATCATAGATTGGTCTACTGCGCATATGGGTGATCCTGCACTGGACTTTTCTGGTCACGTATCGGTTTTTGGAGAGGATAGCCTGAAGAGTTTGATAACGGAGTATGCTAAACAAGGCGGAACGATATGGGATAGGCTCTACGAACAATCTATAGAGAGGGCTGCTGCAGCTCCATTAGCATATGGCGCTTTTGCGGTAGAGTGCAACGACGATAATCATATCAATGCCGCCAGAGCAGCCTTAGGTATTGTTCAATAAAATGATGTGAGGATACTTTTTTAAATGCTAAAATAGGAGTTCGATTGGTGCCACTTAAGAGTATCATTGATTTCTATTTTAGCCAGTATCCTCCACTTTTAGGAGCTCCTCGAAACTCGATTTTATGATCATCTCTTAAGATTTTGAGCCACCGCTCTACTATCTTGACAGGAACTAATAGCTCGTTTACTAAAAATGGTGCACGCTTTCCTGGATTAGTTCTTATCTGATTAAATAGTAGATTTACTCCCTCACTTACTCCCTCATTAGATTCGAAAAGTAGCTTTGATGAGACAATAACTCGAAAACCGTGCTGGAAATTTTCAAAGACAGGGGGACGCAGACCATAGGATGCGAAGCCTTCTTGGATTCGTTTGATGCCTGACCCATATTTTTCAATAAAATGCGCTTCTTTGAACGTGGCAGATATCCTTTTATTGCGCGCCCATGGCGAGTAATCTTCACGAAGAAGCTGATCAATCGTTAAGTTATCAGCTAAACCACCTGGATTGAAAAACTCTATGGAATTGTAATACACCCTGATTATGGAATCGGCAAATTAATTTGGACTTGGGTGAAAAGGGCGTTTATTCTTCCTATTACGTTGTCGGCAGCGGGCCAAAAAGGAATACGTCCATGCCCATCGAGGTGAAACCGGCTGTGAGCGCGGGTTCAAGCATATAGCCCGACAGGCGCGTATCCTTGCCGATCACGACACGATGGCGGT
>NZ_VPDL01000059.1:0-1659 GCF_013417705.1 Acinetobacter sp. YH12235
GCCAGGCCTCAGCATTTTATTATGGTGATCCCCTGGGCGAAATGCGCCTGGTAAGCAGAGTTTTTGAAATGTAAGGCCTTTGAATAAGACAAAAGGCTGCCTCATCGCTAACTTTGCAACAGTGCCATTTTAAGCGTTATGCTAAGCCCAGGAAGCCGCAGGATCTTTTGAACCACAACTGCATTAACGTCCGCTATTCTGATACGAGTGGATTGTACGCCTGGGAATTCGAGAAAGATGCTCAGAAATTCAGTCTGAAAGTCAAAGGGCAATATATTGCGAACAGCACGATTCATCAGCTCGATGCAGCATTAGACGGGCTGGGGATTGCCTATATTCCCGAGTATGTTGCAGATGGATATATCAAAAGCGGCAAGCTGATTGCTGTTCTGACCGAGTGGTGTCCATATTTTGACGGCTACCATATTTATTATCCTCACCGCCGACAGGATTCTCCTGCGTTTATGGCTTTTCTGCAAGTTTTGCGTGACAGGTACAATAATGGAATAAGATAAATTTATGAGTAAAGGATTATGTCCACGATAAGCACCTGGGTCGATTCCTGGGAGGCGGCCATGAGGGTAGGGAAGCGCCGTCCCGTCAAGTCAGCGTAATGCTCTGCCAGTGTTACAACCAATTAACCAATTCTGATTAGAAAAACTCATCGAGCATCAAATGAAACTGCAATTTATTCATATCAGGATTATCAATACCATATTTTTGAAAAAGCCGTTTCTGTAATGAAGGAGAAAACTCACCGAGGCAGTTCCATAGGATGGCAAGATCCTGGTATCGGTCTGCGATTCCGACTCGTCCAACATCAATACAACCTATTAATTTCCCCTCGTCAAAAATAAGGTTATCAAGTGAGAAATCACCATGAGTGACGACTGAATCCGGTGAGAATGGCAAAAGCTTATGCATTTCTTTCCAGACTTGTTCAACAGGCCAGCCATTACGCTCGTCATCAAAATCACTCGCATCAACCAAACCGTTATTCATTCGTGATTGCGCCTGAGCGAGACGAAATGCGCGATCGCTGTTAAAAGGACAATTACAAACAGGAATCGAATGCAACCGGCGCAGGAACGCTGCCAGCGCATCAACAATATTTTCACCTGAATCAGGATATTCTTCTAATACCTGGAATGCTGTTTTCCCGGGGATCGCAGTGGTGAGTAACCATGCATCATCAGGAGTACGGATAAAATGCTTGATGGTCGGAAGAGGCATAAATGCCGTCAGCCAGTTTAGTCTGACCATCTCATCTGTAACATCATTGGCAACGCTACCTTTGCCATGTTTCAGAAACAACTCTGGCGCATCGGGCTTCCCATACAATCGATAGATTGTCGCACCTGATTGCCCGACATTATCGCGAGCCCATCTATACCCATATAAATCAGCATCCAGGTTGGAATTTAATCGCGGCCTCGAGCAAGACGTTTCCCGTTGAATATGGCTCATAACACCCCTTGTATTACTGTTTATGTAAGCAGACAGTTTTATTGTTCATGATGATATATTTTTATCGGCACTGTTGCAAATAGTCGGTGGTGATAAACTTATCATCCCCTTTTGCTGATGGAGCTGCACATGAACCCATTCAAAGGCCGGCATTTTCAGCGTGACATCATTCTGTGGGCCGTACGCTGGTAC
>NZ_VPDL01000060.1:0-1608 GCF_013417705.1 Acinetobacter sp. YH12235
AGGCTGTTTTGGAAGCAGGAATATCAACACAAAAGCATTGAATAATTTTTTTAATCTTGTAGTGACTTAATTTACTGTTTTCTATCATGATTCTAGACTAACATAATCATTTTGCTAGTCTAGAGCCATGTAAATTATACGCTAACAAAAAAGCCCTATAGGGTGATAGGGCTTTTATTTAAAACAGGATCTTCTGTTTTGAATATCGTGTGCTTAGGCAACCTTATCGTTATATTGGGTGCCGAGGCATTTGGTACACGGTGGTAGTCGGTCTGTACCAATTTCTAAGAAGACGCGATGTCCGCATTGAACACAAAAATAGAAACCTGTTCCCGGTTTTGAGCCAGCTGTAACCATCTTTGTTCTCCGTTGTTTTAGAAAATGGTCTAAGCAGTATAACTCTGTTGTGATGAATGTCTATTGTCCATTTTTGTAAATGATAGTGTCGTTAAAGCTAAGTGTTATTTTTATTTGTGATCTAATGATATTTCGTCGCTGTGCCTAATCACTTTCACTTTCTATGATAAATAGCTTGATAGCATTGGAATAAATGGAGCTAAGAAAGTATATATAGTCACATGATTAGAGAGAAAACTCATTAGCTCACCATATTGGGAAGTATATTCTGGTGTTCCAATTGAGGTTCCTAATTTTTCAATTCTTAGTTCTAGATCGCTAACTAACTCTTCCTCGATTTCAGATTTTCTCAAAGTACTTAATAAATCTAGAAACTCTTGAGGAATTTGAGAGTTATTAATTTCTTGATGGATAGTGCTGTGATGATTTCCTGAAGCTAAGTTTTGAACATTACCAGCAATATTAAAATTAAAAATCTGGGTGACTTTTTCTTGAGGAATCGGATTAGAATTCAATGCAGCTTCACCTGCTTGCGGATTTAACAGCTCAATTTCTAAAGCAAAATTTAAGATTTTTGTTTTTACTGTATCTATTATTCCTACTACAGCTGAAGCAGGTATTACTTTCCAAGCTTGCATACAATTATAACCCTCATACATCTTAGAACCGTAATGAGCAATAATCGCTGGATTCCAATCTTGAGTTAAGACCTCACTTTCATTATTTGTTAAACTCTCAAGGGTTGCAATAGGACTAAAAAAATATGCTTTTGATAAACTTTTTTGAAGTTGCTCTGGCAAACTGTAAGTCAACATATCTGCATTATTTAAAGCACTTCCAAAAGCACCTGCAAAATGGCCTTTTGAATTAACATTTAAGATTCTATAGTCAGGTACATTTTTTGGGTCTTGTGGATAGCCTTGCAATTCGAAGCTAATCCAATTCTTAAAATCTTCATTACCCAATCTATAAGCTAATATTTGACATTTTCTTAATAAATCTGAAATCTTAGCATTTGAGTTTATAGCATCAATTTGTATCTCTCTTAAAAGTGACATTTTATTCTCTAAACAATTTCAACAACTTTAATCCACCCCAACCCCTCTTTAAAAAGAGGGGAACTTCCCATTGCTGTCCCACAATTTTTCACAAGAGGAAGCTCAAATGAGCTTCCTCTTGTTTTATGGGTATTTTATCGGGTGAAAATAAAGCTTTTAAAGTTCTTCTTTCAAACAAATTCACTTGAATTAT